>NZ_OMOI01000003.1 GCF_900302485.1 Aliiroseovarius pelagivivens
TTCTAAGCCCTCGAATGCAAAACGCCGGCAGCTTTTTGCTACCGGCGTTTTGTATTTAAGTCATCGTTTTGAGAGGATACGCTATTTGGTTCTTTATTAGGTTTGGCGGTGACCTACTCTCCCACGCCTTAAGACGCAGTACCATCGGCGCAACCGTGCTTAACGGCCGAGTTCGGGAAGGGATCGGGTGTTTCACTGGCGCTGTGACCACCAAACCGAATAAAGAACCAATTCCAAGTCAAGTTATACTGTGATGTATGCTTTTGATTTTGCAGTAGAACTGTCTTCTACTGGATCAAATCAAGCCTATCGGACCATTAGTACCAGTCAGCTGAACGTGTTACCACGCTTACACCTCTGGCCTATCGACGAGGTAGTCTTCCTCGGTCCTCAGGGATACCTTGTTTTGAGGGGGGCTTCCCGCTTAGATGCCTTCAGCGGTTATCCTGTCCGTTCATAGCTACCCAGCACTACCGTTGGCACGATAACTGGTCCACCAGTGGAACGTTCACCCCGGTCCTCTCGTACTAGGGGCAACTCCTCTCAAGTATCCTACACCCACGGCAGATAGGGACCGAACTGTCTCACGACGTTCTAAACCCAGCTCACGTACCTCTTTAAACGGCGAACAGCCGTACCCTTGGGACCTGCTCCAGCCCCAGGATGAGATGAGCCGACATCGAGGTGCCAAACACTGCCGTCGATATGGACTCTTGGGCAGTATCAGCCTGTTATCCCCGGCGTACCTTTTATCCGTTGAGCGATGGCCCTTCCACTCGGGACCACCGGATCACTATGGCCGTCTTTCGACTCTGCTCGACTTGTCAGTCTCGCAGTCAGGCTGGCTTCTGCCATTGCACTCAACGAGCGATTTCCGACCGCTCTGAGCCAACCTTCGCGCGCCTCCGTTACTCTTTAGGAGGCGACCGCCCCAGTCAAACTACCCGCCACACAGGGTCCCGGATCCGGATAACGGACCGCGGTTAGACATCAAACAGAACAAGGGTGGTATCTCAAAGGAGGCTCCCCAAGAACTGGCGTCCTTGGTTCAAAGCCTACCACCTATTCTGCACATGTTGTGTCTGATGCCAATGTGAAGCTGTAGTAAAGGTGCACGGGGTCTTTCCGTCTAACCGCGGGAAGCCTGCATCTTGACAGGCAATTCAATTTCGCTGAGTCGATGTTGGAGACAGCGGGGAAGTCGTTACGCCATTCGTGCAGGTCGGAACTTACCCGACAAGGAATTTCGCTACCTTAGGACCGTTATAGTTACGGCCGCCGTTTACCTGGGCTTCAATTCGGAGCTTGCACTCCTCCTTTTAACCTTCAGGCACCGGGCAGGCGTCAGACCCTATACGTCGTCTTGCGACTTCGCAGAGCCCTGTGTTTTTAGTAAACAGTCGCCACCCCCTAGTTTGTGCCCCCAGTCAATACTTGCGTAGAAACTGGGCCTCCTTCTCGCGAACTTACGGAGGTATTTTGCCGAGTTCCTTCAACATCGTTCTCTCAAGCGCCTTGGTATACTCTACCTATCCACCTGTGTCGGTTTAGGGTACGGTCTCATGAAGGGCTATTTCCAGGAACCGATTAGCAGCCCGCCCAATCCGATAAGGGCAAACTACATTCACGATCCGTCACATCCTTCTGGCCCAGGAATATTAACCTGGTTCCCATCGCCTACGCCTTTCGGCCTCGGCTTAGGGGCCGGCTTACCCTGCTCAGATTAGCTTTAAGCAGGAACCCTTGGATTTTCGGCGAGGGGGTCTCTCACCCCCTTTGTCGCTACTCATGTCATCATTCTCACTAGTGATCTCTCCACGGGATCCCTCACAGGCCCGCTTCATCGAAAGCTCCGATCCTCAAATGATCTGCGAACAGATCTAATGAGGAATGGAACTATGTCACACTACGCTCTGCTACCGCGTGCATAAATGCACACCCTAAGCTTCGGCTCATGGCTTGAGCCCCGGTACATCTTCGCCGCAAGACAACTTATTTAGACCAGTGAGCTGTTACGCTATCTTTAAAGGATGGCTGCTTCTAAGCCAACCTCCTGGTTGTTTTGGTCGTCTCACCTGCTTTCCCACTTAGCCATGAATTAGGGGCCTTAGCTGTAGGTCAGGGTTGTTTCCCTCTCCACAACGGACGTTAGCATCCGCTGTGTGTCTGCCATATAGTACTTCCCGGTATTCGGAGTTTGATTAGGATCAGTAAGGCTGTGGGCCCCCATTACCCATTCAGTGCTCTACCCCCGGGAGTATTCGTATGACGCTCTACCTAAATAGATTTCGCAGAGAACCAGCTATCTCCGAGTTTGATTGGCCTTTCACCCCTAGGCACAGCTCATCCCGATCTTTTTCAACAGATGTGGGTTCGGTCCTCCAGTGCATGTTACTGCACCTTCAACCTGGCCATGCCTAGATCACTCGGTTTCGGGTCTGATCCATCTAACTCATTCGCCCTATTAAGACTCGCTTTCGCTGCGCCTACACCTAACGGCTTAAGCTTGCTAGATAGACCAAGTCGATGACCCATTATACAAAAGGTACGCCGTCAGCCCTCAAGGGGCCTCCGACTGATTGTAGGCGTTCGGTTTCAGGTACTGTTTCACTCCCCTCGTCGGGGTGCTTTTCACCTTTCCCTCACGGTACTGGTTCACTATCGGTCAGTAAGGAGTACTTAGCCTTCGAAGGTGGTCCTCCGATCTTCAGACAGAATTTCACGTGTTCCGCCCTACTTAATACGTCCAATTGTGCTTCATATACGGGACTATCACCCACTATGGTTGCGCTTCCCAACGCATTCTATCCACACTCATGGCTCGGCTGGTCCCCGTTCGCTCGCCGCTACTAGGGGAGTATCAATTGATTTCCTTTCCTCCGGGTACTTAGATGTTTCAGTTCCCCGGGTTTGCTTTTATAAACCTATGTATTCAGTCTATAAATACCTGTTTCAGAACACTATAAATTACCGAAGTAATTATAATGAACTGTCAGGTGGGTTCCCCCATTCGGAAATCTTCGGGTATAACGGCTATTCTCACCTTCCCGAAGCTTATCGCAGAGTATCACGTCCTTCATCGCCTCTTACTGCCAAGGCATTCACCAAACGCCCTTCTCGCGCTTGATTTGATCCAGAAGAAGACAGACCTTTTGTTCATCTGTCGTCTTACCCCGAAGGGCAAACTGGACCAAAAGCATACTTTCCCGCGCTTCTTAATTGTTCCGAAGAACTGGATCGCAGATGTCGGTCTTTGATCCATTAAGAAGCACATTGTTGATCCTCGCGGATCAACAAAACTACAATTCCGTGCTGGATTGCAGTTTGGTTAGTGTACTTGACTTGGACAACACCGTCGTTTCAGCAGCGATATCGAAGAAGGTCCGAGGAAAGGGACCTAAATCAACCGCTTCCCGAAGGAAGAACCGCTGAGGCCGCCACGCACTTGTGGGACCAACAGTGTTGTTTATTGTATTCTCTCTAAACGATGTCAATTTTTGTCCGATTGGACAGCGAAGCATCCGAAGATGCTCGGCAGTCAAATCGCAGGGAATGGTGGAGCCTAGGAGATTCGAACTCCTGACATCCTGCTTGCAAAGCAGGCGCTCTACCAACTGAGCTAAGGCCCCATATAAATGGTGGGTCGAGGAGGACTTGAACCTCCGACCTCACGCTTATCAGGCGTGCGCTCTAACCACCTGAGCTACCGACCCTTACCAGACCGGCAGGTCTGTCTTTGATATTTATTGCACTGAAGAGATATGAGGACGGCCTGGTCCGTCTGATATAGATCGGCAAAGGTACCGATCTGTTGCTAAGTGTATCCATGATAATCGGCGAACCGATCATACTAGGTACATCCTTAGAAAGGAGGTGATCCAGCCGCAGGTTCCCCTACGGCTACCTTGTTACGACTTCACCCCAGTCGCTGATCCTACCGTGGTCCGCTGCCTCCTCAAAGAGGTTAGCGCACGGCCGTCAGGTAGAACCAACTCCCATGGTGTGACGGGCGGTGTGTACAAGGCCCGGGAACGTATTCACCGCGTCATGCTGTTACGCGATTACTAGCGATTCCGACTTCATGGGGTCGAGTTGCAGACCCCAATCCGAACTGAGACATCTTTTGGGGATTAACCCACTGTAGATGCCATTGTAGCACGTGTGTAGCCCAACCCGTAAGGGCCATGAGGACTTGACGTCATCCACACCTTCCTCCGGCTTATCACCGGCAGTTTCTTTAGAGTGCCCAGCCGAACTGCTGGCAACTAAAGACGTGGGTTGCGCTCGTTGCCGGACTTAACCGAACATCTCACGACACGAGCTGACGACAGCCATGCAGCACCTGTATCTTGTCCAGCCGAACTGAAGAAATCCATCTCTGGAAATCGCGACAAGTATGTCAAGGGTTGGTAAGGTTCTGCGCGTTGCTTCGAATTAAACCACATGCTCCACCGCTTGTGCGGGCCCCCGTCAATTCCTTTGAGTTTTAATCTTGCGACCGTACTCCCCAGGCGGAATGCTTAATCCGTTAGGTGTGTCACCGAATAGTATACTACCCGACGACTGGCATTCATCGTTTACGGTGTGGACTACCAGGGTATCTAATCCTGTTTGCTCCCCACACTTTCGCACCTCAGCGTCAGTATCGAGCCAGTGAGCCGCCTTCGCCACTGGTGTTCCTCCGAATATCTACGAATTTCACCTCTACACTCGGAATTCCACTCACCTCTCTCGAACTCAAGACTAGCAGTATTAAGGGCAGTTCCAGGGTTGAGCCCTGGGATTTCACCCCTAACTGACTAGTCCGCCTACGCGCGCTTTACGCCCAGTAATTCCGAACAACGCTAACCCCCTCCGTATTACCGCGGCTGCTGGCACGGAGTTAGCCGGGGTTTCTTTACCAGGTACTGTCATTATCATCCCTGGCGAAAGAGCTTTACGACCCTAAGGCCTTCATCACTCACGCGGCATGGCTAGATCAGGCTTGCGCCCATTGTCTAAGATTCCCCACTGCTGCCTCCCGTAGGAGTCTGGGCCGTGTCTCAGTCCCAGTGTTGCTGATCATCCTCTCAAACCAGCTATAGATCGTCGACTTGGTAGGCCGTTACCCCACCAACTATCTAATCTAACGCGGGCTAATCCAATACCGATAAATCTTTCCCCCGAAGGGCGTATAAGGTATTACTCTCCGTTTCCAGAGGCTATTCCTTAGTACTGGGTATATTCCCACGCGTTACTAACCCGTCCGCCGCTCGGTCCCGAAGGACTGCGCTCGACTTGCATGTGTTAGGCCTGCCGCCAGCGTTCGTTCTGAGCCAGGATCAAACTCTCAAGTTGAAAAGCAATTACTTGCTTATCCTTGACGTTCGAACCTCTGCACATACTGTTGTTTCCAATTGACTTAGAAACGTTCCGGTCCAACCGGCTGGTCGGACCTACTTCTGTTTGTTGTGCTTCAGTTTACCAAAGTAAACCAGAAGCCGTCCAAACAGTGAAGCTGACTATCCATCATCGCTTAGCTCCGAAAAGCCTCGCTAGGTAGTTGGATATATGTGCAGTTGTTTGTTCATCGAAATGAACCAAACCGCCCACATATCTCTTCAGATACCATCAATTTCAAAGAGCGTGGCCCCCGAAGGAACCGAGACAAAACCAACCGGAAGCGCCGCAATTTTGTAGCGCAACCTGCCAACTAAGCCTCTGATTTTTAACCAAACTTTGCAGTCTCTTGCGTCTCTCGACCCCGTCGTCCGCGCCGTCTGGCGTCCCGTTGTGCGCCTCAGCGCCGCCGGTGAAGTGGGTTCTAAGGTTACTGGACCCGACCCGCAAGCGCTTTTTT
>NZ_OMOI01000004.1 GCF_900302485.1 Aliiroseovarius pelagivivens
AAGCGGTAAAAATTTTAATTTTTGCCGCTGAGGGGTTGACCAAGCGAAGCGCGGTAGGTTTTCTGCTTAGGAGTTTAATCATGTTTCAGACTTTTATTTCTCGCCATAATTCAAACTTTTTTTCTGATAAGCTGGTTCTCACTTCTGTTACTCCAGCTTCTTCGGCACCTGTTTTACAGACACCTAAAGCTACATCGTCAACGTTATATTTTGATAGTTTGACGGTTAATGCTGGTAATGGTGGTTTTCTTCATTGCATTCAGATGGATACATCTGTCAACGCCGCTAATCAGGTTGTTTCTGTTGGTGCTGATATTGCTTTTGATGCCGACCCTAAATTTTTTGCCTGTTTGGTTCGCTTTGAGTCTTCTTCGGTTCCGACTACCCTCCCGACTGCCTATGATGTTTATCCTTTGGATGGTCGCCATGATGGTGGTTATTATACCGTCAAGGACTGTGTGACTATTGACGTCCTTCCCCGTACGCCGGGCAATAATGTTTATGTTGGTTTCATGGTTTGGTCTAACTTTACCGCTACTAAATGCCGCGGATTGGTTTCGCTGAATCAGGTTATTAAAGAGATTATTTGTCTCCAGCCACTTAAGTGAGGTGATTTATGTTTGGTGCTATTGCTGGCGGTATTGCTTCTGCTCTTGCTGGTGGCGCCATGTCTAAATTGTTTGGAGGCGGTCAAAAAGCCGCCTCCGGTGGCATTCAAGGTGATGTGCTTGCTACCGATAACAATACTGTAGGCATGGGTGATGCTGGTATTAAATCTGCCATTCAAGGCTCTAATGTTCCTAACCCTGATGAGGCCGTCCCTAGTTTTGTTTCTGGTGCTATGGCTAAAGCTGGTAAAGGACTTCTTGAAGGTACGTTGCAGGCTGGCACTTCTGCCGTTTCTGATAAGTTGCTTGATTTGGTTGGACTTGGTGGCAAGTCTGCCGCTGATAAAGGAAAGGATACTCGTGATTATCTTGCTGCTGCATTTCCTGAGCTTAATGCTTGGGAGCGTGCTGGTGCTGATGCTTCCTCTGCTGGTATGGTTGACGCCGGATTTGAGAATCAAAAAGAGCTTACTAAAATGCAACTGGACAATCAGAAAGAGATTGCCGAGATGCAAAATGAGACTCAAAAAGAGATTGCTGGCATTCAGTCGGCGACTTCACGCCAGAATACGAAAGACCAGGTATATGCACAAAATGAGATGCTTGCTTATCAACAGAAGGAGTCTACTGCTCGCGTTGCGTCTATTATGGAAAACACCAATCTTTCCAAGCAACAGCAGGTTTCCGAGATTATGCGCCAAATGCTTACTCAAGCTCAAACGGCTGGTCAGTATTTTACCAATGACCAAATCAAAGAAATGACTCGCAAGGTTAGTGCTGAGGTTGACTTAGTTCATCAGCAAACGCAGAATCAGCGGTATGGCTCTTCTCATATTGGCGCTACTGCAAAGGATATTTCTAATGTCGTCACTGATGCTGCTTCTGGTGTGGTTGATATTTTTCATGGTATTGATAAAGCTGTTGCCGATACTTGGAACAATTTCTGGAAAGACGGTAAAGCTGATGGTATTGGCTCTAATTTGTCTAGGAAATAACCGTCAGGATTGACACCCTCCCAATTGTATGTTTTCATGCCTCCAAATCTTGGAGGCTTTTTTATGGTTCGTTCTTATTACCCTTCTGAATGTCACGCTGATTATTTTGACTTTGAGCGTATCGAGGCTCTTAAACCTGCTATTGAGGCTTGTGGCATTTCTACTCTTTCTCAATCCCCAATGCTTGGCTTCCATAAGCAGATGGATAACCGCATCAAGCTCTTGGAAGAGATTCTGTCTTTTCGTATGCAGGGCGTTGAGTTCGATAATGGTGATATGTATGTTGACGGCCATAAGGCTGCTTCTGACGTTCGTGATGAGTTTGTATCTGTTACTGAGAAGTTAATGGATGAATTGGCACAATGCTACAATGTGCTCCCCCAACTTGATATTAATAACACTATAGACCACCGCCCCGAAGGGGACGAAAAATGGTTTTTAGAGAACGAGAAGACGGTTACGCAGTTTTGCCGCAAGCTGGCTGCTGAACGCCCTCTTAAGGATATTCGCGATGAGTATAATTACCCCAAAAAGAAAGGTATTAAGGATGAGTGTTCAAGATTGCTGGAGGCCTCCACTATGAAATCGCGTAGAGGCTTTGCTATTCAGCGTTTGATGAATGCAATGCGACAGGCTCATGCTGATGGTTGGTTTATCGTTTTTGACACTCTCACGTTGGCTGACGACCGATTAGAGGCGTTTTATGATAATCCCAATGCTTTGCGTGACTATTTTCGTGATATTGGTCGTATGGTTCTTGCTGCCGAGGGTCGCAAGGCTAATGATTCACACGCCGACTGCTATCAGTATTTTTGTGTGCCTGAGTATGGTACAGCTAATGGCCGTCTTCATTTCCATGCGGTGCACTTTATGCGGACACTTCCTACAGGTAGCGTTGACCCTAATTTTGGTCGTCGGGTACGCAATCGCCGCCAGTTAAATAGCTTGCAAAATACGTGGCCTTATGGTTACAGTATGCCCATCGCAGTTCGCTACACGCAGGACGCTTTTTCACGTTCTGGTTGGTTGTGGCCTGTTGATGCTAAAGGTGAGCCGCTTAAAGCTACCAGTTATATGGCTGTTGGTTTCTATGTGGCTAAATACGTTAACAAAAAGTCAGATATGGACCTTGCTGCTAAAGGTCTAGGAGCTAAAGAATGGAACAACTCACTAAAAACCAAGCTGTCGCTACTTCCCAAGAAGCTGTTCAGAATCAGAATGAGCCGCAACTTCGGGATGAAAATGCTCACAATGACAAATCTGTCCACGGAGTGCTTAATCCAACTTACCAAGCTGGGTTACGACGCGACGCCGTTCAACCAGATATTGAAGCAGAACGCAAAAAGAGAGATGAGATTGAGGCTGGGAAAAGTTACTGTAGCCGACGTTTTGGCGGCGCAACCTGTGACGACAAATCTGCTCAAATTTATGCGCGCTTCGATAAAAATGATTGGCGTATCCAACCTGCAGAGTTTTATCGCTTCCATGACGCAGAAGTTAACACTTTCGGATATTTCTGATGAGTCGAAAAATTATCTTGATAAAGCAGGAATTACTACTGCTTGTTTACGAATTAAATCGAAGTGGACTGCTGGCGGAAAATGAGAAAATTCGACCTATCCTTGCGCAGCTCGAGAAGCTCTTACTTTGCGACCTTTCGCCATCAACTAACGATTCTGTCAAAAACTGACGCGTTGGATGAGGAGAAGTGGCTTAATATGCTTGGCACGTTCGTCAAGGACTGGTTTAGATATGAGTCACATTTTGTTCATGGTAGAGATTCTCTTGTTGACATTTTAAAAGAGCGTGGATTACTATCTGAGTCCGATGCTGTTCAACCACTAATAGGTAAGAAATCATGAGTCAAGTTACTGAACAATCCGTACGTTTCCAGACCGCTTTGGCCTCTATTAAGCTCATTCAGGCTTCTGCCGTTTTGGATTTAACCGAAGATGATTTCGATTTTCTGACGAGTAACAAAGTTTGGATTGCTACTGACCGCTCTCGTGCTCGTCGCTGCGTTGAGGCTTGCGTTTATGGTACGCTGGACTTTGTAGGATACCCTCGCTTTCCTGCTCCTGTTGAGTTTATTGCTGCCGTCATTGCTTATTATGTTCATCCCGTCAACATTCAAACGGCCTGTCTCATCATGGAAGGCGCTGAATTTACGGAAAACATTATTAATGGCGTCGAGCGTCCGGTTAAAGCCGCTGAATTGTTCGCGTTTACCTTGCGTGTACGCGCAGGAAACACTGACGTTCTTACTGACGCAGAAGAAAACGTGCGTCAAAAATTACGTGCAGAAGGAGTGATGTAATGTCTAAAGGTAAAAAACGTTCTGGCGCTCGCCCTGGTCGTCCGCAGCCGTTGCGAGGTACTAAAGGCAAGCGTAAAGGCGCTCGTCTTTGGTATGTAGGTGGTCAACAATTTTAATTGCAGGGGCTTCGGCCCCTTACTTGAGGATAAATTATGTCTAATATTCAAACTGGCGCCGAGCGTATGCCGCATGACCTTTCCCATCTTGGCTTCCTTGCTGGTCAGATTGGTCGTCTTATTACCATTTCAACTACTCCGGTTATCGCTGGCGACTCCTTCGAGATGGACGCCGTTGGCGCTCTCCGTCTTTCTCCATTGCGTCGTGGCCTTGCTATTGACTCTACTGTAGACATTTTTACTTTTTATGTCCCTCATCGTCACGTTTATGGTGAACAGTGGATTAAGTTCATGAAGGATGGTGTTAATGCCACTCCTCTCCCGACTGTTAACACTACTGGTTATATTGACCATGCCGCTTTTCTTGGCACGATTAACCCTGATACCAATAAAATCCCTAAGCATTTGTTTCAGGGTTATTTGAATATCTATAACAACTATTTTAAAGCGCCGTGGATGCCTGACCGTACCGAGGCTAACCCTAATGAGCTTAATCAAGATGATGCTCGTTATGGTTTCCGTTGCTGCCATCTCAAAAACATTTGGACTGCTCCGCTTCCTCCTGAGACTGAGCTTTCTCGCCAAATGACGACTTCTACCACATCTATTGACATTATGGGTCTGCAAGCTGCTTATGCTAATTTGCATACTGACCAAGAACGTGATTACTTCATGCAGCGTTACCATGATGTTATTTCTTCATTTGGAGGTAAAACCTCTTATGACGCTGACAACCGTCCTTTACTTGTCATGCGCTCTAATCTCTGGGCATCTGGCTATGATGTTGATGGAACTGACCAAACGTCGTTAGGCCAGTTTTCTGGTCGTGTTCAACAGACCTATAAACATTCTGTGCCGCGTTTCTTTGTTCCTGAGCATGGCACTATGTTTACTCTTGCGCTTGTTCGTTTTCCGCCTACTGCGACTAAAGAGATTCAGTACCTTAACGCTAAAGGTGCTTTGACTTATACCGATATTGCTGGCGACCCTGTTTTGTATGGCAACTTGCCGCCGCGTGAAATTTCTATGAAGGATGTTTTCCGTTCTGGTGATTCGTCTAAGAAGTTTAAGATTGCTGAGGGTCAGTGGTATCGTTATGCGCCTTCGTATGTTTCTCCTGCTTATCACCTTCTTGAAGGCTTCCCATTCATTCAGGAACCGCCTTCTGGTGATTTGCAAGAACGCGTACTTATTCGCCACCATGATTATGACCAGTGTTTCCAGTCCGTTCAGTTGTTGCAGTGGAATAGTCAGGTTAAATTTAATGTGACCGTTTATCGCAATCTGCCGACCACTCGCGATTCAATCATGACTTCGTGATAAAAGATTGAGTGTGAGGTTATAACGCCGAAGCGGTAAAAATTTTAATTTTTGCCGCTGAGGGGTTGACCAAGCGAAGCGCGGTAGGTTTTCTGCTTAGGAGTTTAATCATGTTTCAGACTTTTATTTCTCGCCATAATTCAAACTTTTTTTCTGA